>NZ_CP117524.1 GCF_036812735.1 Terrisporobacter glycolicus ATCC 14880 = DSM 1288
TCACCCCCTAATAATATAAAGCATATATGTGAAAATAATTTGCTTTTATCATAAAAAAATAAAAAAACATTAAATTTCTTTATTTTTAATATTTACTCATATAGTTTTTTTTTTATATGTTAAAAAAATCACGTGGAAAACCTTTTCACTTTTTCAAAAAAAATCTTTTACTGGCGGGAGAATGTGGGAATCGAACCCACCTAGGATGCTACTAACACCCCACACTGGTTTTGAAGACCAGGAGGCACACCAGTTACCTATCTACTCCCATTTACGCTTTCTAAATCATTATAACATCATTTATCGATAAATATTATAAAATATTTTCAAATATAGACAAAATTTATAAGATTTTTTAAACCTATAGATATTATAACAATAAAAATTCACAAATTCAAGAACTCAATACTAGACTAAAGTCTGTTTTTATAATATAAATTTTTTTTTCCATTGAAAAGCCTTATAAATAAGCCATTTTGGTAAATTTTGTTTGTTATTATTTTGTCAGATTTATAATGTTTTTTATACATAAATAAATAATATGACGAAATATGATAAATAAAATGGTTGATAGGTCAAAAGTTTACACACTATAATTATATTGGAATTAACAATTTTATAAATACGCTTTATTAATAGAATTTTTCAATATAAAAGGAGGAGAAATCATGAGTGAGGAAATCAACCTACGTCGCCTTGTGATTAAGTCATACCACATAAACGAAGTAGAATTTGGGACAGAAAATAACGTTTTTTTAGACGGAAAACTTACAGTTTGTAAAGATATGTTAGAAGATCTAATAGAGTCAGAACCTTTAATAAAAGACATCAACGTTCAAATAATAAAACCAGGGGATCATGATAGATTTACAAATACTATGATGGATATTGTTCCAATTTCAACTAAAGTTTTAGGTAAAATTGGAGAAGGAATAACTCATACTTTAACTGGTGTTTATGTAATGCTTACTGGTGTAGACGTAAATGGAATACAAACTGCTGAGTTTGGTTCTTCTGAGGGCAATTTAAAAGAACAATTATTCTTAAATAGACCAGGTACTCCTGGAGATAGTGACTATATAATTTCATTTGATGTAACTTTAGCTGAGGGCCAAGGACAAGTTAGACCAGGACCTACTGCTGCTCATAGAGCTTGTGATAAGTTCTGTAATGAATTTAGAGCTAAGTTAAAAAAATTAAATGGTCACAAGTTTACTGAACGTCATGAGTTTTATGACAAAGTAAAACCAGGTAAGAAGAAGGTAGTTATTATAAAACAAGTAGCAGGTCAAGGTGCTATGTATGATACTCAACTATTCTCCCATGAGCCAAGTGCAATTGAAGGTGGAAGAAGTATTATAGATATGGGTAATGTACCTATGATTGTAACACCAAATGAATATAGAGACGGCGCTCTTCGCTGTATGTGCTAAGGAGGTAAAATTATGGGAATAGGACCATCTACTAAAGAAACTACTCTACATCACTTTAGAGATCCTCTACTTGATGTGGTAAGTAATGATGACGATATCGATTTATTAGGAATTATAGTTGTGGGAACTCCACAAGATAACGAAGATAAGTTATTTGTGGGAACAAAGGCTGCGTCTTGGGCTGAAGCCATGAGAGCAGACGGAGCAATACTTTCATGTGATGGTTGGGGAAACTCTCACGTTGACTTTGCCAACACTGTTGAACAAGTAGCAACTAGAGGAATTCCTGTTGTTGGACTTACTTTTGTTGGAACTGTAGCTCAATTTGTTGTTGTAAATGAGTATATGGATACAATAGTTGATATGAATAAAAACCCTGAAGGAATTGAAAGTGAAATAGTTGGTGAAAATGAAGTAACTGAATTAGAGGCTAAGAAGGCTCTTGCTTTCCTAAAACTTAAAATGAGAAAATACGGAAAATAAAACTTGAAAAAAGTGCTGTAAACTAATTTGCAGCACTTTTTTATTGCTAAAATAAATACATCATATCTTACTAAATAATATATAAACTATGCCCAAATTGTTTTATTTGAACTTTTTTATTGAAAAATCTATTTATTCTATATAATACCTTTTCAGAAATGGGCATAGTTTCCCTACAGAAAGTGTAGGGAACTAATCTTTAATAGGTATACCCCCCCAGGCGCGTTACCACCGCGCAAGGATTAAAGACCCAGTACAAAAGTAAGCATCCTGCCTTTGTAATTTAATACTATTTGCCATTCCCCCCGGCAACAGACTTACTGGATACTTCCACAAAGGAATTTCCACCCCTAGCTCTTTTTTATTGTAGCGCCTAGTTACTACTTTTCAGCCCTTAAAATACTGTACTGGTATATTTTTATATGCTGTGAGGACTTTCACCCCAGTGTTTCGTCGACATCCCCTGTACCCTGTCGGGCCATTCGGTTAGTTATCCAGGTCAAACACGCTTCCTTATAAAACCTATCTTATATTCAATTTTTTTGCATTAAAAAAGACCTATCCAACTACTTGGATAGGTCGTATTATTCATAATCTTTAAATTATTAAATTTATCCTCTTGTATAAACTATCAAAACTAGTTATAATAATTAGTATAAATTTAATAATAACTATGTTTTGCTTTTAAAGTATCCGCCAAAATACTTTGTAAGAATTCATAGTTAAAAGGTTACTTGTAACACTAACTGTTGTCGCAGTTGGTACTAATTCCCTCTAAGGTTTGCCGACCTTATGGAAACTTGTAATCTTTTTTTATGTAATTTTTTATATGAATCTATTATATATCCTTTTTTCTTTTGTGACAATATTTTATTTTATTAACTAAAAATAGCAATAATTCATTTCATAAAGAAACAAATTATTGCCATCTGTCTACATCATTATTTCATGTATATTTTGAAAATCTAAATTATTATTATTTATAAGACTTTCTACTTTTTCTTTGTCTTCTTTGTTACAAAGCCATGAAAGGCCACATCCTGCAGATATTTGTCTTGGTACTGGTATTAATCTTCCTGGTACACTTTCACTTTTGCAGGCTTTTTCCATTGCCATTGCTCCTGTTGTTGTATTGAAAGTTACTATTAGTCTTAATTGTTTTTCTCTCATTTTATTTCCCTTCTCTTGAAAAAGTTTAAACAAAGCAAATTTTAATAACTTGATGCTATTTCTTTGACTGCATTTATGGCAGTATCTATTTCTTCTTCTGTGTTATAGTGTGAAAAAGAAAATCTTACGGCACCTTGCTCTACTGTATTCATTGCTTTATGCATAAGTGGTGCGCAGTGCGCTCCTGGTCTTGTAGAAATATCATGATATAAGCTTAATTCATCAGAAAATGCTGCTGAGTCTATATCTCCTACGTTAAAAGCAACTATGGCTGCTCTTTTATTTTCAAAGTTTCCGTAGATTTTAATGTCTTTTATATCTTTTATTCCGTTATAAAATCTAAACATTAATTCTTCTTCTATTTTTTGAATGTTTTCAATTCCTTCTTCTTTTAAATAGTCAAGTGCTGCATTTAGTCCGGCTATGGCATGTCCATTTAGAGTTCCTGCTTCTAATATAGTTGGCATGGCTTCTGGTTGAGTTTTTGAAAAAGTATTAACTCCACTCCCACCAACTTTTAAAGGTTTCACATTTATTCCTTCTCTTACACAAAGTCCTCCTGTTCCTTGAGGTCCTAGAAGTCCTTTATGTCCAGTGAAACAAAGAATATCTATATTCATATCCTGCATATCTATCTCGAAAACGCCTGCACTTTGTGATGCATCTACTATAAATACTAAGTTATGATTTTTAGCTATTTCTCCTATTTTTTTCACATCCAACACATTTCCTACTAAATTTGATGCATGAGTACAAACTATAGCTTTTGTATTTTCTTTTATTAATTTTTCAAAATCATCATAGTTTATATTTCCATTCTCGTCACATTGTACAACAGAAAGTTCCATTCCTTTTTCCTCTAATTCATATAATGGACGAAGTACTGAGTTGTGCTCTAAAGATGTTGTTATTGCATGATCTTTATTTGTTAATATACCTTTTATTGCAATGTTTAAACTTTCTGTTGAGTTACATGTAAAGGCAACTCTTGATGGATTTTTTAAATTAACTAAATTTGAAATTTTTTCTCTTGTATCATAAATTATTCTAGACGCATCTAGTGAGGCTTCATTGGCTCCACGACCTGCATTTCCCATATGTGTCATAGCATTTACTACTGCGTCTATAACGCACTGTGGTTTTTTCATAGTTGTAGCTGCATTATCTAAATATATCATTTTCATCACCTTTTTCTAGTTAAAAAATTCTCTTATAAATTTAATAAATTTAAGTGCACATTTTGACATATACATTTCCTTATTTCTCACTATATATAAATTTCTATACATGTCCATTTCTTCAAACTCAAACACTAAAACTTTGTTATCTGTTGCAAAATCTTCTAGTGATAAATTAGATACTATGGAAATACCCATGTTGTTTTGTACAGATTTTTTTATTGCTTCTATAGAGTTTAGTGTTGCTATTACATTTAAGTTGTTTATATCAAAGTTATGAGCTTTCAAAAATTCTCTTATTTCTTTTCTTGTTCCAGATCCTTCTTCTCTCATTATTATTGGTTCTTTTAATAAGTCACTTACATGAAAACCTTCTTCCTTCATTTTCATATATTTTTCATTTACAGGTGTTATAATAACTAATTTATCTCTGTAAAATGGTTCAAATATTAAAGATGAGTTTTCCATTTCTGTTCCAACTAAACCAACTTCTACTTCTTTATTTATGATTTGATTTATAACTTCACTGGAATCTCCTTGAAGTATTTTTAACTCACTTTTATTTTTTCTTATATATTTTGGTAAAACTTCTGGAAGTATATATTGTTCTGGAATAGTCGATGCCCCTAGGGTTAACAAGTTACTTCCTTCGCATTTTACATTAAATTCTTGAAAAATTGTGTTTTGAATATTTAATATTTGCTTTGCATAAACATATAACTTTTTCCCATCTTCTGTTGGATGTACATCCTTCGTAGTTCTTATAAGAAGTTGAGTATTTAACTCTTTTTCTAATAAAGAAATATGAGAAGATATGGTAGGCTGCGTTAAAAATAGTTTCTTTGCAGCCTGAGAAAAACTTCTACTTTCTATTATCAATGCAAATGATTCTAATTGTTTTAAATTCATCTTAATATGCCACCCTTTCACTTTCTGAACCGTTTTTTCTTGTAATCTTCATATTATCAAAGTATTCAAGCATTGGCTTAGCACTTTTTCTAGATGTATTTAGGGCGTCTCTAAGTTGTGAAATAGTAATTAAATTATCTTGTTCTAATTTCTCACGAACTATCACTTCTGCTTTATCCATAAGAGATTTTAGTGTAAACATCTCTTCATTTATTTTCACTATTTTTTCCTCATCTATTAAAATATTTAGTACATCTTTTACTATATTTTCATCTTTATTAAAGTTTATTTCACTAAGTCTCACAAAATCAAATTCTGCTTTTTTATAAGTATTTACTAAAGTTTTCTCAACATTTTGGAAAATTTTATCTTTATTTATTTCAAAATCATTTAAACTTAAGTATTCTTTATATTTTTTTATTTCATTTTCGCAGATGAATTTATAAACAATTTGATCGAAAACATTTTGTTTTATCTTAGGATATAGCTTTGCTTTAAGAAGAGATTTTCCAACACCAAATTTATATGGATTTTCTCTGTGGAAATCTTCCACAAATTCCATCGTATCTCTTTTTAATCTCATTTCTTCACTACTATGATATACGTAGATATCTTTCTTCATTTCATAAGTTAAAACTAAATTTTCTTCTTTTAATTCATTTATACATTCACTAACTTCTTCTACAGAAAGTCCTGTTAGTTTTCCGATTTCTTTTATAGTTATCATTTCTGGGTGTTTTTTTACTAATAACTCAACTATATCACTATAGGACCCTTCTTCTTTTCTTTTTATTTCTTCTAGTTGTGCATTATTGAAAGGTGTCTTCTTTGTAGGATTGGCGTCTAGTATAACCCCTCCTCCAACTGTTTCTAAAGGCGAATAGAAACGAACTATAAATTTATCTCCTCTTCTTACGGCTATTTTTTCTTCCAATCTAAGTTGAGCATAACAAGAGTCTCCTGGCGATGCCTCTTGTACGTCTAGTAGTACAGCTCTACATAAAACTTCTGAAGTTCCCGTAAATAAATGAAGTCTACATCTATTTGATAAAATTCTTTCACTGGAATTTAGCACATTTAATTTTACATCTAGCATCATTGTATCTTCCAAGGAGTTTGGTGGTGCTAATACGTATCCTCTTTTTATTTCATCTTTTTTAAAGTTTGAAATATTTATGGCACTTCTTTGTCCAGCAAAACATTCTTTCACATCTTTCCCATGGACCTGAATGCTTCGTATTTTAGCTTTTTTACCAGTAGGATAAATTTCTAATTCATCATCTTTTTTTATACTTCCTGAGATTAAAGTTCCTGTTACTATGGTTCCAAAACCTGATATACTAAAACTTCTGTCAATTGGAAGACGAGGTATAGTATTTATATCTTTTTCAGTTACTTCATCCTTTGTCATATGAACGATTTCTTGTATTAAATCATCTATGCCTTCTCCTGTTACAGATGATACTTCTATCATATTGGCATTTTCAAATACTGAACCTATTAATTCTTCTTTAATCTCTTCTTTTACTAGCTCTTTCCATTCATCATCAACTAAGTCACATTTATTTAAAACTACTATACTCTTTTCAACACCAAGTTGGCTCATAATGTCCACATGCTCACGAGTTTGTGGCATCATTCCTTCATCTGCTGCAACAACAAGCATAACAAGGTCCATTCCTATAACTCCTGCAAGCATATTATTTACAAACTTTTCATGGCCTGGAACGTCTATTATTCCGGCTCTATCTCCACTTGGTAAATCAAAATACGTAAATCCAAGATCTATGGTAATTCCTCTTCTTTTTTCTTCTTCCCACCTGTCTGTTTCTTTGCCTGTTAATGCTCTAATTAAAGCAGTTTTTCCGTGGTCTATATGCCCTGCTGTTCCAATTATAATATTTTTCATTTTTAATCCCCTTTTGCTATTTTTACTCAAAAGTAGTTATTAATTTTTTTATTATTTATATATAAAATTAAAAATAATTTTTAATAAAATCATGTAATTTACTAATATTTATAACCAATGGTGTAATAAATTGTTTTGCAATTGGTTGTACCATTTATTACTTTAAAACATCAACAATTTTTTGTGATAATATCTCTATTTCATCTTCCAATACTGTTCTCATATCTAATATCAGCTTGTCTTCACTTATTCTCCCTACAACTGGATTTTCTCCAAATCTTAGTCTTTCTTCTAGTGTTGCTGTTGATATATTTTTAGGAAGTATGGTTACACATTTACTTTTTATTCTTTCTGCTGGTAAAGATCCTCCCCCTATTTGAGACAGGGTGTCTTCTATTTCCACATGTGCTACGTCTTTTATATCATTTAATTTTCCATATAATTTATTTGCACTTTTTTCTATTTCTTTTATATCTTTAGTTATAAGTGAAAGCGCTGGTATGTTTTTTATAGCATCTTCTTCGTTTAAATACTCGTGGAATATCATTTCAAGTATTGTTGCAGTAAATTTATCTATTCTAAAAGCCCTCGTAAGAGGATTTTTCTTCATCTTATCGATATATTGCTTCTTTCCAACAATAATTCCAGCCTGAGGCCCTCCTAGGAGCTTGTCTCCTGAGAAAGAAACTATATCTACACCTGCTTTTATGGAATCTTGCACTGTAGGCTCGTATTCTAATCCATACTTACTAAGATCAACTAAAACTCCACTTCCTATATCCTCTATAACTGGTATATCTTTTTCTTTTCCTAATTTACAAAGTTCATCTATAGATACATTTTCAGTAAATCCTAATATTTTAAAATTACTCGTATGAACTTTTAAGAAGGCTCCTGTATTTTCAGTAATGGCGTCTTCGTAATCTTCCAAATGAGTTTTATTTGTTGTTCCTATTTCAACTAAATCTGCCTTGGAACTTTTCATTACATCTGGAATTCTAAACTTACCTCCAACTTCAACAAGTTCACCTCTAGAAACTATAACTTCTTTGTTTTCTGCCATAGATGATAAAACAAGCATTACAGCCGCTGCATTATTATTTACTGCCATGGCACATTCTGCACCAGTTATTTTACAAATTAATTTTTCAAAATGAGAGTAACGTTCTCCTCTTTTACCTTCTTCCAAGTTATACTCCAAGTTAGAATAGTTTGTCACAACTTCACTAAGATAATCAGCATGTTTTTTTGAAATTATGGCTCTGCCTAAGTTTGTATGAAGTATAGTTCCTGTTCCATTTATAACCTTTCTTAAGTTATATGAGTAAACTTTTCGCAAATTCAAAATAATACTTTCTACTAGATTGTTTATCTTTTCTTCAATCAAATTCATATCATCATTTTCTTTTATAAAACTTCTAAGTTTATCTATTTCTTCCCTAATAGCATCTACAACCACATCTCTATGATATTTTTCTATTAGACTTATAATTTCAGTTTTTTCTAATAGTACATCAACTTTAGGTATATTTCTAAATAACATATTTTTATTCATATTTTATTCAAGACCTTTCCCCTTTTTTACCAAAAATCACTTTTAGTAATTTAAATTATAACTACTAAAGATTTTTGACTAAATTAATACTTTTCTCTTGTTTTTCTATTACTTTTCCTATTATGGCTACTTTAGTATCCATATTTTTATCTTGAAAATCTTTCATAATATTTTCAACTTCGCTTTCTGGTAAGGTAATTAAAAGTCCTCCAGAAGTTTGTGGATCATATAATACATCTATAAAGCATTCTTCAATATTTTCACTATTTACATCATTTGAAATATAGTCCTTATTGTTATATGTTCCAGCAGGAACTAGACCCATTTTAGCAAACCCTATAGCACCATGAATATATGGCACTTTTTGCACATCTATTTCAAAAGTTACTTTAGAGCTAGATGCCATTTCCATAGCATGTCCAGCAAGTCCAAATCCTGTTATATCCGTACAAGCACTTATGTTGTAATTTTCTATAACTTCTTTGGCTTTTTTATTAAGAGAAGTCATTACAGTCACAACTTCATCTATTTGAGACTGCTCAGCCATCTCTGCTTTTATTGCAGTATTTATCAGTCCACTTCCTATTTGTTTTGTAAGAATTATTACATCTCCTGGCTTTGATCCATAGTTTTTAAATATTTTCTTTGGATTTACAAATCCTGTTACGCTAAGTCCATACTTAGGTTCATCATCTTGAATAGAGTGTCCTCCAGCAAGTATTGCACCAGATTCCATAACCTTAGAGGCTCCTCCCTCTAAAATTCTTCCAAGTATTTTTGGGTCTAAACAATTCGGAAATCCCACTATATTTAAAGCAGTTTTTGGCTCTCCTCCCATGGCATAAACATCACTTAAAGAGTTCGCCGCTGCTATTTGTCCAAATAAATATGGGTCATCAACAATTGGAGTAAAAAAGTCTAGCGTTTGAATCAAAGCAAGATCATCACTTACTTTATAAATTGCTGCATCATCACTAGTTTCTACACCTACTAATAAGTTTTCATCATGAAACTTTGGTAAATTGCCCAAAACTTGAGCAAGGGTCCCAGGACCTATTTTAGCTGCTCAGCCAGCAGTTTTTGTCATATGTGTTAATTTTATATCTTCAGTCATCATATTTTTCCCTCTTCTATAATTATTAAGTTTGTATACAAATCTACTAATTCCTATAAAGTTACTTATAGAAATATTTT
This sequence comes from Terrisporobacter glycolicus ATCC 14880 = DSM 1288, assembly GCF_036812735.1. Classification (NCBI taxonomy): domain Bacteria; kingdom Bacillati; phylum Bacillota; class Clostridia; order Peptostreptococcales; family Peptostreptococcaceae; genus Terrisporobacter; species Terrisporobacter glycolicus. Next base: position 9,832 of record NZ_CP117524.1, read on the forward strand.
ATAACAAAACTTAATCTTTGCACACCTTATTTATAGTTTTAGTAATACCAATGTTATAATACTTAATTATTATATATAATATATCTATACTTGTATTAACATCCTATCTTCATATACTAGCCTTAGGGGATGTCTATCCCGATGACATAGATAGACCCTATAGTACAAAATCAGATTTTCTGACTTAATACTATAGAGTCTAGCCATATGTTAGCCCCTTTTTCAGTTCTAGAGCCCTCAGCATATCCCTTGTTAGACTACCTTTCGAATGTAATTTTGTTATTATTGTATCCATACCCAACAACTGAAAGCATTGTACCTCTCAGTAATTACATGACCTAATTTGCATCACTGCAAATTATATGGTTGCCACCTGACCTTTTTATTGGATGTCAACTCCTATCACTTAGGATCTTTGGCACAACAAGGGAAACAGCCTCCTCTAAGTTGTTGATTTTTTGCAACGGCTCAACTAACCTATCTACTTTTTTAAGAGGTTGCAGGCATTCCCTCTTTTTACATAAATTTCAAATTTTTTAACATTAAAAAAGCCTGTTCTTCAATTGTTGAAAAACAGGCTCTAAGTTCATTAGTTGTTAATTAAATGTATATAAAAATTTTATATTATGTACATTTTTTTAAAACTTCTATCTTTACAGATTCATTAAAATTTTATATAATCTAATAAGATTATATTTTTGTAAACAGAAGTTTTAAATTTACTAACTCTTTAATACTGCTCCAACAGTTTTAAGGTTTAATATATATAAGATGCTCCAACATTTTATATATACTGTAGATTTAAGACTTTTTTTATTTAATTTTTCTAAACTTATTCTACTACGTTTTTTTTCATAATACAAGAAAAAAATCTTTTTTCATTTCAAATAATATATTTTTCTCAAGAATTTCCTTAAAATTTCAACATTTATTCAGTATATAAATATTTTTTTTTACAAATCAGTGTTTAACATTATTCCGATTATATTCGCTTTTTGTTGAAAAAGTTTTAGTTACATAATATAATTTTATATGAAGAATAAATTTCGTATATTTTTTAATAGTTTTAATATTCAAACCAACCAATTGTTATACAAATTGTTTTTAAAATTGTATAACCAATTGTTATACAATTTGTAGTGTGGATTATAAAACCATCCGTATAACCAATTATTAAAATACAAAAAAATTACTAAAATAATTATTTATCATATAGTTTAACCAATAGCAAAACAAATTGTTATACAATTTGTTTCTTTCACAAAAGGAGATGAGAAAGTGAAGATAGTAAGTTTTTTCAATGTAAAGGGTGGAGTAGGAAAAACCACCCTAACAATTTTAAGTGCTATAGCTCTTAGCAAAGAGGGGGCTCGCGTTTTAATTATAGATGCAGATACACAAGCTAACTTAACTCAGTTTCTATACAAAGTTTCACATAGTGACAAAACTATGTTTGACGGATTAGCTGATAATTTAAGCGCAAAAGAATTAATAATAAAATCACCTTGCGAAAGGTACAAAAACATAGATATAATTCCTTCAGATTTATCATTGTCTGTACTTAGTGAATATTTAACTACAAAAACAAATCGTGAAAAGTCAGTATGGAGATGGTTCAAGTCCAATGTGAATGCTTTAAGTAACTATAACTACATATTTGTAGACTTATCACCATCATATGATTTGATTGCAAGAAACTTTATGCTTTGTTCTGATTCAATCATAACTCCTATTGCTTATCAGGATATAGCAAGTATTAGAGGATGTGAGTTATTTTACTTAAAATACAATCAAGACCTTGAAGACATGGAAATGGAAAATATGGCAAAAAGGGCTGTAGTTATAAACTCTTATACTTCAAGAAAACTATCTACCGGCGATATATTCTTAGAAAAACTAAATGAATTTGAGCACATAAAAAAAGACTTAATTAATGCAAAAATATCTGATACAACAGTAATAAAAAATGCAATTCTTTCTAAATTAGACATCGATGATTATTGCAGAAAAATAAAAAAATCTCATAAAGTTAGAGAGGAATTTAAAGAAGTTATTAATGAATTAAAAGAAAGGGATGTGTTATAGTGGGACTAGATAAATTTTTAAAAGATGATAAAAAAGAAGAATTAATTTTAACGAAAAATGATTATAAGTCTAAGGTAAATAATATAGTAAAAAACACTTTTGAAAAAGATAATTTAAATTTATTGCAAATAGAAAAAGAAAGCACAGCTAATAAAAAAGTTCCTATGAGCGTCTACTTTGAAAAAGAAGATTTAGATTTATTAAAGGCCATAGCTTTTGAGAAAAATACTACTGTAAATAAAGTTCTTATGAGTATAATAAAAGAACCTTTAAAAACTACAAAAATAAATTTACCACATGATTTTAATATAAATGAAAAAGCAAAAGAATACGAAGTAAATAGTAAGAAAAGAAAAGTAGTCAAAAAAGTTGAAACAAGAGGCAGAAAAAAGAAAATAAAGTAGGACTTTGTGTCCTACTTTTGTGGAAGTAACTCATATTATTTTTTACAATTGGTACAATAAATTGTACAACAATTTGTTATACCAATTTATTGTACCAATTGTTTGATTGTATTATTTATTTTTCAATACTTTCACACTGCCTTTTAGCCCTAATTAAAGTGCTCTTTGATATGCCCGTCATAAGTCCTACTTCTTTATATGAATGGTTCTCTAATAGCTTTAAAGCATGTGAAATTTGCTTTTTACTAAACTTTTTTGGTCTTCCCTCTCTGTAATCATCACTTATTTTAGCTAATTCTTTACCAGCTGAAGTTCTCTCAACAATCATAGATCTTTCAAACTGAGAAAATGCAAGTAGGCATGTGATTATTAAATCACCCATGGGAGAATTTTCTATAAGTCCCATATTCAATATATGTATGTTAATTTTTCGTTCTTGTAAACTCTTAATAATCTCTAGTCCTTCTTTTGTACTTCTACATAATCTATCTAACTTTGTAGTAACTAAAGTATCTCCTTTTTGTAGTTTCCCTATTATTTCATTAAAGACTGGCCTGTGAGATTTAATTCCACTAATTTGTTCTTTATAAATAACTGCACTTTCATACCTCTGTGAAATTTCCCTTTCTTGTAACTCTAAAGAATTATTATCTAACTGACTTCTTGAGCTAACTCTACAATATCCGTATATCATTTATTCCCCTCTCTACTTTACTACTCAAAATACAGCCAACTTTTGACACTATATTTTGATACGCTTTTATACATTAATATAACTTATCTAAAATAAGGGTGTCAATATGTATAAGTTATGACACTTTTATTTTGGTATTTATTTAAAAATCATAAATAAAAAAGACTGATTTACAAATCAGTCTTTTGTTTAATTTAAATTCTATATTTATATACTCTTTTTTAAATATCGTACATCTAAGATTTCCATAACATAACTTAATATATTACCTTCATTGTCCTTAAAATGAAGTGTTTTCTTACTAGCCTTCTTGTCAATATTTTTGCAGTTTTTTAATGAATAAGTATTATATGGTTCAATTTCACTACAAAGTTTGTTTTCCATTGCTTGTAATACGTCACCAGAGTGTTTTCCTTCAACTTCATACTTTTCTAGTTCCTTGCCATAAAGTTCTTTAAAACTAATTATACATTTCATTTTCTACTCCTCCTTATTGAACAACTTATATATAAATTCAATAACTAAGTAAAAAAACCTTTATTTCAACAAATTTTATTATATAAATATTTAATTTTAATTCACATTACTTATCTTTAAATTATAACTTTTTTATTTTTATTTATTATTTTCTACAATTTATTTTCATTATAATCCATTGGAAATATATTATCCATTTCAAGTTTTCTAACCTCATTTATTTTTAAAATAAACATCATTTTATTCTTTGTAATATAATCTAGAAGTCCATTTTTATCTTCTACTAAAACTTTTATTTTCACTGCCTTATAATGTTTTTTTGGATCTAAGTCTGCAATGTATGCTGATCTGCTTATCATTTTAATGAAAGTATTGTAATTTAAAAGCTGTTCATCCTCATTTTTATATTGTTTGTAGTAGTTATTTAATTTATCGTAAATAGTCTTAAAATCAAAACCTATATGAATATTATTAGATAAAACCTTATAATGAACATTTTCTTCTAATCTTACTTTTCTATCTGGTATGTAAATTAAATTATTAATATCTTCAAGTACTTTTTCGTAATCACTTTTAAATCCATTTTGGTTTTCTTCCAGTACATTGAATTTCAAATTATTAATGATTATGTCAGATGCTTCTACCAAGTTTATTACCTTATTCATCTCAACACCCAAAGATTCAAAGGTATTATATATAAGTTCTAGACCCATCATTGTATATGTAGCTGTATTTATTTCCCTTGAATTACTTAATGATAATTTTTCATCAAAATCATATTTAAATCTTGTTACTAAATATTCATTATCAAAGTCTCCGTTAATATAATAATTTAATACTCTCAAGTATAAACTCTTTGAAAATCTTCTTAGCAGTTTTTGACCATCTTCACTATTACATAAAAATTCTACAGATTCTTTGCCTTCTCTAGTAAAATCACTTATGGCGTACCACACTATATTGGATCTACTTTTTACATCAGTTTCTTGAATTTCTCCGTCTCCTGAAATTATCAAAGATGCATTATAAGCAAATTTATGCAAATCTAAATTTTCAGTGACTTTGGTATTTTCGTATCCTTGAGTAATAGCACGGATATGATTAGATAAGAAATTTATTTTACAATTACTTATTTTTGAAATGTTAACATCATCTAAAAATACAGGCAAGTAGGTTTCATCAAAGGATTTAAGCAGTTCAAAGTCTTTTGATACAGATAAACTCATTCCTGTATTTGTATCATTAAATAATAGCCTTAAAATTTTAAGAACTTTACTTTTGCCACTTTTACTTTCTCCCAAATTTTGAAGTATTGGTAAATTGTCCATGAATGACTCTCTCACAAAAGCATTTAATATATTTGCAGCTCCAAGTCCTAAAGTATTATAGATATTTTCCTTTGAATTAAAATTAAACAAGTGTTTACTTAATGTTTCCGCTTCATCTTTATTTAAAATATCAATGTTAGTAAAATCAATATTATGAATTGTATTTGTTGCTTTTCTTGTAGTATCAAAATCTCCATTGGCTTTTAATATACCTTTATTTGTAACAAGAACATACTCGTCATTTATTTTTCTTATTCCTGATTTTGTAAATATAGATACATCTTCTTTAATAAAGTAATTTATAATCCATTTATGAAGTTTTGTTAAATCTTGTATTTCTCCATAGAAGATATAATCAATTCCTAAATATCTTCTAAAAACTTTCACATCAGAAAAACATTCTCTGGCATCTGCTTCAATAATTGACTGTCTATGATTTGATTTAATATTAAGCTTTATAATTTGATCATTATTATCTTCATTTCTATATAATGTAACATCTATTATTTGAAAGTTTGTTATATAATGTCTACTTTCTTTTAATTCTTCATTTTCTATTTTATATATTCCATCTTTATCCTGTTGTAGAGTATTTTTATCTAATATATTTAAAGATGTTTTTACTATTTGTAAAAGTTCATTGGACGTTTTACCAGATTCTAGCCAATCTGTAACATCTTTGTTCTTACCATCACCTATTTTTTCAATTCCTGGTAAATCAATTATTTTTAGTCCCTTACAACACTTTTTTAATTTTTCTACTATAAAGTTTTTAAATTCTTGTCCTGATCTTCCGCTATCTCCTATAAATATTACTTTGGCATTTTTTAAATCTTCATCATAAAAATTTTGCCATTTTTTTGTGTAAATAGTTGTAGCTGTAAAATTTATTTTTCTTAAAGTTTCCACATCTTTTTCACCTTCAACAAAAAATATCCAATTATCTTTTGATATGGATTTTTTTATTTCTACCAAATTATAAAGGACTTTTTTGCATTGCTCAAAATATTTATGATCTCCATATTTATAACCTATGTCCATCTCTATTAAAGGCTTTGTTATAAAATGCTTTTTACCAAGTAAGTTTTTATATTTTATTTTACAATATAATGGCTTTTTATCTTCATCAAAGTAAATATAAATATCTTCCAAATTGTACGTTTCTTTGTTTCTTATTATTATTGACTGATTTGTTTTTATAAAATTTTTAAATTTTTCTACTTTATAATCACTGAAATTATCGTACTTCAAATCTTTACCTAAGATGTCATAAGCTTTTCTTAAGGCTGTTATATTATCTACGTTTTCCATCTTACAAATAAAATTTATAATATCTCCTTGTTCCCCACATCCAAAACAATGATAAATAGCTCTATTTCCTTTGTCACTCAATCTCAAACTTGGCGTTTTATCATTATGAAATACACAGTTTGTGTAATATCCACTATTATCTTTTTTAAAATTTATATTATAATTTTGCATAATTGATATTAAACAGTTTAATGATCTTATTTCATCTACTGCATCTTTAAAAGCATCTTTATTTTCCATTAAGACCACCACCTAACTGTGTATTACTTTGCATTTTTTGAGGAATTCGTTGTACCGTATTTGTATATTGCATCAAACAACCTCCTTTTTAGAAGGGTATAAAATCTTTTATTATGAAAACTTAAGAAACTTTTATACCCCAATATTTATGTCATAGTATTTTATAATGTAAAATATTATAACATAAACACTTCCGAACCAATTTGCAATATTTTTTAATATATTAAATAAAATTTCCAAGCTCTAATATAAATATTATTCAGATCAAAATATTATAATTACCATGTAAAATTACATTTTTTCAATAAAAAAACTGATAGGAATAAATCCTATCAGCCTTTTTAACATATATGCAAATATTAAACTTTAGCTACATACTCGTAAGGTAGTGGAACTATCTTACCAGGAGTTTGTATATCATGTAATTGTACTAAAGTATCTTTAACTATATTGTATTGCATTTCTCTGTTATTTGGTTCTCCAGCGTTAGCACCCATTGGAACAAGTGGAGCAACTGCTCTTGGAGTTCCTGTTTGTCTAACTACTGGTGGAAGAGCTGCTATTATAACTGTTGGTATACCAGCTTCTTCAATCGCTCTCTGCACTAAAACTGCAGAGCGGTGGCAAGTTCCTCAGCCAGCTGTAAGAAGAACACCATCTACGCCTTCTTCTTTTAAGATTCTAGCTATTTCTGGACCTGTTTCTTCTTTGAATTTTTGTTGGTTTCCACCACCACCCATGAATCCTATGTGTACTGGTGCAACTCCACCTATAAATCCTTCAGCTGCAAGTTCGTGTAATCTATCTATTGGGAACATACAGTTTATATCTTTATTAACGTCTCCATTATCGTATCCTCCGTGAGATACCATAAGATCTTTTGATAACATATTATCTCTAACTTCTCTGAAAGAGAAATCACCAGCTAAATTGAAACGCTTGTCATCTTTGTGATGAACACCAGCTGCAGTAGCAAGAGCTATTTTCATCTCTTTTAAAGGCTTAGTTACAGGAGCCCATACTGATGGTGGTGTTATTGGAACGAATATTTCAGATTGCATTCCTTTAACTACTGTTAAACTCATCTTTTTTCCCCCTTTTAATTTACTCAATTTACAAATCGTAGTGTAAATGAGCCTGAGTTAATTTACTACTCAAATTAGTATTTTTAAATATACAATTTTTGAGTAAATCTATTTATTAGACATTTCGTCGATTTTTTTATTTCTAGTCATAAGGTTTGAAATATATTTTTCATTAACCTCATCACCTAATTGCTCAACAAAGCTCATATTAAAGCCTACTTCTTGACCAATTTTGATTTCATAATCGGAAATAAACATCCTCATTGGAACTTTTAAGTATCCTAGACGTCCTTTTAGATCAACGCTTACGCATCCATCGTGGATTTCTACAATAACACCTTCCATATAAAGAATTTTATCACCGTATTTTAGTTTATCATTTTTCATTATGCGTCAGTTCTTTCTAGCTATATTTTGCCTTACGCTTGTCACTCATTGGAAGAGAAGTTTCGTTTTCAACTAACGCAACTGGCTTTCCAGTAACATTAGATATTAACTCTATGTTAGTATCTTTTACGTTTGGATTCCATTTCTTTTCTGGTTTAGCTATTGTTTCTCCACCCATTTCAGTTTTTAATGCAGAAAGGGCTCTTATAGCATCTTCATGGCATAAAGTATTGCATCCTAATACTTCGTTTTCTATACCAGCTTCTGATTTATTGTTATCTATCATGTTAGTCATGTACTTGTTACCAACAACTAGAGCACCTTGAACAGCACAGAATGACATACCAACTACTGGTATTCCTCTCATACCTATTTGCTCTATGTGAGAAGCGAAGTCTATATGGTTGTTTCCGAATCCTTCTGTAGTAACGAAAGCACCATCAACATCTAAAGCTTCAGCCATCATTCCAACTCTTCTTGATACGTAGAATTTCTCAGAGTTTATTTGAGGAGATCCAACAAATATAACACCACATAAATCTACTTCTTCATCATGTAAAGCTTCAAGTACTAATGGCTCTCTCCAGTAATGTCTAGACATTTCTTTTGAAGCAGGTCCTATACAAGTTAATGCATGTATACAACCATCTAATACTTCAAGTGGAGATACCATAACTGGTACGTTTCCTAAGTCAACGTTTGGCTTAGCTCCTAATATTCCAACTGGTTCCATTGGTAATATTAAGTTATCATGCATTGCACCTTGACCCATTATTTCTTTTACTATAACAACTTTTTTCTTTCCTGGTCTTCTTACTTGCTCGAAAGTTTCACTATCTACTATTAATTCATCATCAAGTTTTTTAAGAGCTTCTCTTATTTCTTGAGTTATGAAATCAGTAGCAGCATGAGCAGCAAGAGGTCCTGGTCTTTCCATGTTAGTTCCTTCTTTGATTATAACTTCTGTTTTGATGAATATTTCACCTTTTTCAGGACAACCTGGTCTTCCCCACATGATGTTTTCTTCTAAAATACCTTCAGATGAACCGAATTCTCCTATTTGAACACCATTTGCATCAGTACCAGTTACCATCATTACAACACCATCTACTACTCTAGTAGTTCCAAGACCTAATTCATCTTCACCATCTTTAGTAGCTATTGGTTGAACATCCATTATAGTCTCAGAGTAAGTGTTATATCTATCTGGAGTTATTATATCTATTTTTAAGCTATTTACTAACTTTTGGCTAGCTACAGCTTCTTCTTCTATACCTTCTCTGATGTATAAAACAGTACCTTCTATTTTAGTTTCAGGTCCTCTTTTAACTTCAGTTATTTTGTAGTGGTTTCTAGTTAAGCTTCTAACTACTTTAGCTTCTTTTTCTACTTCTTTAGCTGCAGATGCAACAGAAGCATTTTCACCAACTGGAACTACTTGAGCTCCACCTTGAGAAGCGAATCCACCAACTGGTATTTCTATATTAATGTCTTTTCCTTCACCTATGTGGATTTTTAATCTTCCACCTTGTACTTGAGTAGCAACTGGTGCTGGTTTTACTTCTTCTTTAACTTCTTCTACTACAGCTTCTTCTTCTTTTGTTTCAACTATAGCATCTATAACATCAGCAGTTATTGGAGTTAAAGAATCACAAGTTTTAGTTAATTTTGCACCTAATATTTGGCCTATAGTTAAGCAACCATCTAATTTTAAAAGTCCAGAATCTACTAATTCATCGAATATAGCAGGATCTTCTAAGTTAGCAGGTCCTATAACTAATCCTTCTTCTGCTCTACAGCAAAGTACCGCAGGGTCATTTGCATGTTGCTTAGCAGTTTCAGCAGTTATTGACATAAGTTTTCCCCCTTATATAATAAATCATTTTATTTTTATAATTTGAACACGAAATACTAATTTATATCAAAGAAATTTCTTTCTTTGTTAACATTTAATTATTTATAGTAGTATTTTTATACTCCCTATAAAGCTTTCCCTTATTTGAGAAAATTAATCTATAACAAACTCTACGCGGATGTCTTTTCCTTCTTTAAGGTTTATCACAAGTCCACCTTCATCAGTAAATGATGCAAAGTTATTTTCAACTGTTTCTACTTTTGGCTCTTCTACTGATTGAGCTTTAACTTCTACTTCTTCTACTACTTCCTCTCCAAGTTGAGGAACTGTTTTAGAAGCAGTCATATATCTTATTACATCTTTTCCTACTGTTTTTAATACTGTATCTGTTTGGTGATGAACTTCTATATTCATCTTTGGAGCAGATCCCATAACTGTATTTGAACAGTCTGTACAGTTTCCTATAAGTATATGTTTAGCTCCAGCCTTTTTGATGTTCATAACTTTAAGTGCTTGACCTGGACAGTTTCCTGGGTTTTCACATTTTAAGTTACCTTTAACATCTGCTGCTTGCTTACATTTTTGAACACAAACAACTTCAGCATTCATTTTTTTAGCTAAGTCTTGCATTCTTTCTTCATTACCACCACAAGCACAAACTAAAAGTCCCATTTTTTCACCTTTTAAATCTTCAAAAGGTTGAGTTACTATTATTCCACCTGTAGTTTTAGTTATTGGAGCATCTAATTCACAAGCTTTACCAGTAAATGGTCCACCCATGATTACTTCTCCATACTCTCCATCTATTCCACCAGCTCTTTCTATTAATTCTTTAACAGAAGTACCAACTGGAACATCCATGAATACGTGAGGTTCAGTACCACCCTTTAATTTACCAACAACAGTAACGTTTTTAGAGAAACATGGCTTTTTAAGCTCTATTGCTTCAGCAACTCTTTGAAGAGTTTCAACATTTATAACTACAGCATCTGCTACTGATGGTAAATCAGTTGGTTGAAGTAATATTCCTAAAACTTCTCTTACAACAGCTCTTTCCTCACCCATTGGGTAAATATCTGGAAGTAAGTGTATATCTAAAGTATCGTCACCCTTAGTACCTTCAACTAAAGCATCAACAGCTTTTTGGTTTTTAGCCTTAAGTGCAAATATTCCTTTTTCTGCTTGGCAAATTTCCATAACATATTTAAGACCTCTTACAGTCATATCTGTATTGTCTACCATTTGGTCTACGTTATGGTGAAGTAGTGGTTCACATTCAGCAGCGTTAACAAGGATATATTTTACTTTTGTTCCAAGTTTTATAGCCGTTGGGAATCCTGCACCACCCATTCCTACTACACCAGCTTCTTTTATAAGTTGAAGTTTGTCATCTCCTTCTAACTTAATAAACTCTTCTGGTTGTTCTTCATCTCTTTCTATTATTATGGCATCTTCAGTTATTTCTGAAACATTACCATATACACTAGAGAATATGTTAGCACCTAATCCTGTAGGTTTAGCTATTAGAGAACCTTTTTTTACTTTATCTCCAACTTTAACTACCGCCTCACAAGGAGCCCCAACATGTTGTCTAAGTAATATTTTTTGTAATCCCATTAAGT